>JACCXN010000086.1 GCA_013696965.1 Bacteroidota bacterium
CTATTATCAGGGCAGGTTCCGCGATAAACAACTTTTACTGTACCAAACAGAATACCGTCAGCACTTGAAAGGCAGATTTGGAGTAGTTGCTTTTGCATCGGCAGGAATGGTTTATGAAGAAATTAACAAAGTAATGGCCAATAATATTCATCCTGCTGCCGGAATGGGGCTTCGTGTGAAAATCAGCAAAAATGATCAGGCCAATATCAGGTTTGATTATAGTTTCACCCCTGATTCAAAAGGATTTTACATCTATTTTGCCGAAGCATTTTAAAAAGATGTTATTAAGATAAGCTATTGAATTTTATATCTGCCTAAAAAAATTACCTGAAAAATATGCTGAAGAACAATTTTTTTATTCGCTTAACCAATTGGGAATTCTGGCCAACAGGGCTGGTGTATTTCCCTGTGATCATTTATTATTTATGGCTTGCGCTCAAATCCCGTTCTTTCTTTTTCTTCACAGTGGTTAATTCTGAAATGGAAACAGGAGGCTTGTTTGGAACATCAAAATACAAACAGTTGTGTTTTCTACCTGAGCATTTAAAACCTATAACAGTGCTTATTTCTAAGGATGAATCAATTAATAATGTAATTGAACATTTAAAGGATGAAAAGATCAGCTTTCCCTGCATTGCCAAACCTGATAAAGCAGAACGCGGAGTTGGAGTGGAGCTTTTACATAATGGTAAGGACCTGGAAAACTACCTGCACCAAGCCACCTCTGATTTTCTCATACAGGAATACATTACTTATCCTTTTGAAGCCGGGGTTTTTTATTATCGTTTTCCTGGTAACATCTCAGGGGAGATACCATCCATTGTGCTCAAGGAATTTTTAAATGTTGTAGGGGATGGTAAAAGCAGTATTAAAGAATTAATACACAATAGCTTTCGGGCTAAATTGACCTGGGAAAAACAACAAATTAAACTTGGAGTTAAAGCCGGTTTAGTTCCAGGAAACGGTGAAAAGGTGCTGCTAGAACCCATAGGAAACCACAATAGGGGTACCGCTTTTTTTAATGGAAATCATTTAATCAATGAAGGCCTTGAAAATATTTTTTCTAAAATCAGCGACCATCTCCCCGGCTTTTACTACGGACGTTTTGATTTTAAAGCGCCTTCTCTGGAGGCTTTTTGTAAAGGCGAAAATATAAAAATATTGGAAGTAAACGGAGTAAATGCAGAGCCTGCACATATTTATGACCCCTCAGGTTCACTTTGGACTGCCTGGAAAACGTTGATTCACCATTGGGATATCATTTATAAAATCAGCAAGAAAAATAAAAATAAAGGCATTAAACCATTAGGGTTTTCAGAGGCATTGTTGCATTTTAAAGAATGGAAAAAGCAAAAAAGTTAAAAAAAATTGTCAGGAAAACGGTTGGTTTTCGTCTATATATAGGCATAAGAATGCCCTATTATAAAATATGTTCTCTCAAAAAAAGCTTGTTAAAATAATTAAATCCTAAATATTATGTACAACTTTTCCCAGCACCTGCAGGAAATCAAATCTCTGGTAAAATCCCTTACAGAGGAACAATACCAGTTTAAATCACCGTTGCTTTCCGGTGCCTCTATCGGGCAACATACAAGGCATATATTAGAATTTTACTTATGTCTTGTTGAAGGCAGGCATAAAGGGATAGTAAATTACGATAAGCGGGAAAGAAACCTGGATATTGAAACCAACCTGAAGTTTGCCATTTATACCATTGATAAAATATGCAGTAATGTTTCCACCTATAATATTTGTTGTGAATTAATACTTGAAGGAAATTTTTCCAATGAAGGCGAAGAATCAGTAAGTGTAAAAACATCTTATTTTAGGGAACTGGCTTATAATCTTGAACACAGCATACATCACCAAGCATTAATTAAGATAGGCCTAAAGGAACAAAACCTTGACCACCTGATCCCAGACAATTTCGGAATAGCTGCTGCCACCATCAGATACAAGGGAAAATGTGCACAGTAAGCTATATTCCAACCTCTGCCGGGTTCATCCTTACCTCAAGCCGGGATGAAAGTGTTTACAGGCCTACCCTGGCTCCTGAAAGATATTTTCATAACGGAAACATTTTAATTTATCCCAAAGATGAATTGGCCGGAGGAACCTGGATAGCAGCGAATAATAACGGTAGAATGGCCTGCCTGCTAAACGGGGCTTTTGAAAACCATATTAAAAAAGAAAAATATGAAAAGAGTAGGGGACAAGTATTATTGGAAAGCTTTGAATATGAATCCTGTGGAACTTTTTATAAAAATGTAAATTTGATTGGCGTTGAGCCTTTTACATTGTTATTGATTGACAAACAAAATTTCAATGAATTAAGATGGGACGGCAGACAAAAACATATCAAAACGGTTAACCCTGCTATTCCTGAAATATGGTCGTCTGTAACTTTATATAATCAAGAGGCCATTGAGCAAAGAAGAAAATGGTTTTTCAGGTGGATTAAAAACAAAATCGATATACCCGGATTTGATATTGCAGGCTTTCATTCCGGCTTTCATGGAGAAAACATGGAAAATGATATCGTAATGAAACGAAATGGAGGGCTTCAAACCTTAAGTATATCCCAAATAATAATCAGGAAAAATTCAGGGCACTTCAGCTATATTGATTTGGTAAAGAAGGAAACGCACAGATATGACCTGAACAAAGATAAAAAGCTCACATAAGGTTTTGAATTCATCCTTTTAGGCATCTCCCGCGAAACACAAAAGCTTTTGTCAAAAAGTTTTCCTGCTCTTAGCGATAAAACATATTTAAGTATTTGCTTAAATAAGAAAATACTTTGTAACTTTGTAACTTTATAAACCAAAAAGAGGAAATTATGAAAAATAATCAATCGTGTATCAGGGTCTTTGCGGACCAAACACAAATAAGCGAATGCAAGGACAAGTTACAATCCAATGCTCAGGCTTTTGCTCAATTGAGCAACTTGTTGGCTTTGGCAGGTAATGAAGTAAGGTTGAAAATTATGTTTCTGTTGGAAGAAGAAAATGAACTCTGCCCCTGCGATCTTGCCGACATTCTCGGAATGAGCATCCCTGCCGTTTCACAACACTTACGAAAAATGAAAGATGGAAATATAATTGAAGCAAGACGTTCCGCCCAAACCATCTTTTATTCACTTAAAGCCGAACAACTTAAACTGCTTCGTCCATTTTTTAAATATATTATTAACCAAAATCTGAAAACGGTATGATTTCTTCCGATTTAACCAGAAACATTAAAGTTTCAGTCAAAACTGCTGTTGGTCAGTTAAATTACATATTAAAACAAGTTGATAACGAACAGCAAGCTGTAAATGTCCTGCTTCAATTGAAAGCCGTGCAAGCTATCCTGTCCAAAACTACCTATGAATTGCTGGACGACACGTATCGAAAAGCATTAGCTGAAAAAATATCATCGGCTTATCAAAATTGTCCTGGGAATTGCGGTAATGAAGAAATTATAGAACGGTTAAGAAAGCTGTTTCCTGACTTCGCTTTGGAAGATGTTCCAGAGAAACTAAAAGAAGTACAGCAAGTTGAGACAAGTTTGCAAAAATATTTATCAAATAATTTGGACACCCCCCATCCTCTTGACTGAACTTTGGGATATTGTTTAACCATTAAAAAAAAGAGAAATCATGAAAAACAAAATGATGATGCTTGCAGCAGCAGGAATGTTAACCATTGCAGGACTTGCTTACGGATTTAGTTCATCCAACAGCACTTGTCTGCTTGAAGGAACACCGAATTGTCCAAAAATTAACTGCCCATTGGCAGGGACACCGGAATGTCCTTATGACAATGCTTCAACAGCAGAATTACCTGCTTGTTGCAAAAAAAAGTAAAAGAGAAAGGGTAGGGAAAAGGCATCCCTACCCTTTTTTACTCATTCAATAAAAACATATGAAAACTGAAAATAAAAATTCAAAAGGAGCCGTTGCAACAGGGGTTTTAGCGGCTTTAGCAGCATCTTCCTGCTGTATTCCTCCTGTTGTTGCAGCCATTGCAGGAGTGGGTGGAGCTTCAGCAAGTTTATCCTGGGTAGAACCGTTTCGACCCTATCTTATTGGCCTGGCAGTTTTAGCCATTGGATATGCGTGGTATAACCACCTTAAACCAAAAAAAGCTGACGATTGCGTTTGTGAAATAGACAAACCAAAATTTTATCAAACCAAAGCATTTTTGATTGGGATTACTCTATTTGCTGTTGTTTCGATTGCCTTTCCTTTTTACTCATCTGTTTTTTATCCGAAAAACCAAGCAAAAGTGATTGTGATAGAATCAAGCAGCATTACAGAAGTAAATTTTGATATTGAAGGAATGACCTGCACAGGCTGTGAAGAACATATCAAACACGCAGTAGCTCAACTCCCCGGTTTTATTGATGCTACAGCAGACCACAGGACAGGAAAATTCACCGTAAAGTTTGATAAATCAAAAACTGATTTTGAGCACGTTGTAACCGCTATAAATGAAATCGGGTATGAGATTATTAAACAGGAAGTAATTCAAAATTAAATATCTACAACCAAACAATTAACCCTAAAATTAATCCACATGAATTTACCATAAGCAACATTTCGCATACCAACCGAAAGATGAATATGGCATATTCCTTGCGACCTTAAACAAATATATAGGCATGAAAAGCACAATCTTTATTAATTCAGCAGATAAAAAAAGCTGTGCTGCCGGATGCCAAAAACCTTATTACTTAAAACCTAAATCTAATTAGCCTATGTTTGATTTAATTATTATTGGTGGTGGCTCTGCTGCATTTTCAGCAGCGATAAAAGCAGAAAGTTTAGGTTTAACTACCTTGATGGTAAACGGTGGCCTGGACTTTGGCGGGACTTGTGTAAATGTGGGATGCGTGCCCTCAAAAAACCTGATAAGAGCAGCAGAGGCTGCTTACCATGCTACCCATTCCAATTTTGACGGAATAAAACCCAAAGGCGTTGACATTGATTTTGAACAAGTAATCAAAGACAAGAAAAAACTTGTTGCAACACTTCAGCAACAAAAATATATGGATGTGGTGAGTGACTTCCAGAATTTAAAAATGATAAAAGGGTGGGCAGAATTTTCAGATAATAAAAAAATTATTGTTAACGGGAAAGAAGAATATACCTCCCTGAAATTTATCATTGCAACAGGCGCTACAACTAACATTCCAAACATTGAAGGACTGAATGAAATTGATTACCTTACCAATGTTACGCTTTTTGATTTAGAAGAAAAACCACAAAGTATCACCATTTTGGGAGCAGGTTACATAGGTTTGGAAATAGCAATGGCTTATAATCGTTTGGGTGTAAAAGTACGTATCATTGAATTTACAGACCGGGTATTAAGAACCCAAATGCCTGACATAAGCGAAGCGTTGGAAAAACAAATGCGTAAGGAAGGCATTGAAATTCTACCGAACTTGCGTGCAGTTAAATTTGAAAAAAAAGGAATCGAAACTATTATTCATTGCAGATGTCCTGATGGTTCTTCCACTCAAATTATTGAAAAAGGGAAAATAGTTGTCGCATCGGGCACAAAGCCCAATACTCAAAAATTGGGATTACAAAATATTGGTTTACAGCTTACCAAAAGCGGACATATAGAAGTAAATGAAAAAATGGAAACCAATTTACCGAATATTTATGCCATAGGGGATGTAACCAACACTCCTGCTTTTGTTTATACAGCAGCTTTTGAAGGAAAAATTGCCATAGAAAATGCTTTTACAGGCTCAGAACACAAAGCAGATTATTATTCATTGCCCTGGGTTGTTTTTACAGATCCACAAGTGGCAGGTGCAGGTTTGGACGAAGCACAGGCAGAAGCTCAAAACATTCCTTTTGAAGTTTCAAAATTGGAATTAAAAGATGTGCCACGAGCCATAGCGGCAAATGACACAAGAGGCTTTATTAAACTAATTCGCAATACAGAAACCGACCGTTTAATTGGAGCAAGAGTAGTCGCACCTGAAGGAGGTGAGCTCATTCAACAATTAAGTATGGCTGTTAAATATGGAATTACTGTTAAAGAATTAGCCGAAACTTTTTATCCTTATTTAACCTTAGGCGAAGGAATTAAATTAGCAGCTATCGCATTCGGAAAAGACGTTTCAAAACTTAGTTGTTGTGCAAGTTAATTAGTAAGGCAGTAACCAAAGTTTCCGGTTAAAAAGAAATAGCAGGAAAATCGTAACAAGATCTGTTATTACTCCCTATTGTAAACAAGAAAAATAACAGGGGGAGGGGAAATGAAAACTCCTGGAATAAACTTCTTTGCAGATTATTCTTCAGGTAAAAGTAACCCCTCCTTGTCCTGCATTTAGAAACTGTTTTGAATTTATTTAAGAATAATTTTATGTGAATAAGTATGTTTATAACTAATTGATTTTCAGTAAGTTGGCCTGGGTTAATTTTGTATCTTGTAGATTATCAACCAAATAACTC
>JACCXN010000087.1 GCA_013696965.1 Bacteroidota bacterium
CTCTCTTACCGTTAGCTCATTTGGTTGAGGCAAGGGGTAATATTGCTGGTTGTTTTCCATATTTATTTATCTACAATTCTTTACCTGAAAAAGGAGGATATTGATCAGACATATAAGTCATATACAAGTTTACCCTTAAAACCCATCTCATGGTATTTACATTAAATTCATGAGTGGATGAAGGATATTTCCCAGTAAACAAAACAACCCACCATGCAATCATGGAAAGAATTGCGCCCCATAATACTCTGAAAATTAAAATAAACGCGTGAGGGAAAACACAATAAATGAAACCAAAAAATGCTTTTAAAAGCAAAGTTCCACGACTTAAATTTTCTGGATAAGGAATTTCAAGATTGGTAAGTTCATCACTTCCACTTGTATGAAAAGATGGATAACCATCTACCAGGTTGCTCCTTCTTGCATTTAACCTAACTCCCCATTTCATTAAATTCACTTGGTATTCATAGAAACTTTGGGGATATTTTCCAGTAAATAAAATCACCCAAAAAGAAATAAAGGTAATTATGGAAGACCATATTCCATAAAAAAGCATTAAAAACATGTGAGGAAGGGTGATGTAAAAAATTCCAAAAAATGTTCTGAGAAGTAATTCACCTCGTGAATAATCCTCCTGATGAGTAATTGTTAATTTCATATAATTTATGTATTTGAAGTTAATAATACTGTAAATCAACAAAAAAAAATGATAATGATGAAATTATTAAACATCTTTTTTTTAGAAAAAAAATGAAAAGTTATAGACAAGCTTTGATTTTAAACCTATAAATGTACTGGTAAACCCGCCCACAATTTAAATGAAGTTTCCATGGAAGTTGTTAAAGGAACTAACTTTTTCAAAGAATAGGATTTAAAATAACAACTTTTATTGGATCTAATATTAACAATTATTTCTTTTTGCCTAAGGGCTGAAAAAACAGTTAATCTTATTTCAGCTATATTCCCTTTTGCATAATACTTGAACCATTCATCCAAATTATTGTTTAAGCGAATACCATTTATGGCAACAATCTGATCATTAATAATCAATAAAGCATTATCTGCTGGAGAATTTGGGTAAATTGCCTTTACAATTGCTTTATCTCCCTCTTCACTGCATTTAAATCCTAAGTAAGTTTCGTGAAATTTGCCAGTTTCATGCTCTGTTATAGTTAACCCAAGATATTCAAGACACTCAACAAGCATGGGTTTAAAATCAATTGTTGAATAAGCATATTGGTTAATAAAATCATCCATAGGCCTGCCAGCAACTAATGATATTATTTCATAAATATCTTTTTCTGTATAACCTATACCCTTTTTTCCAAAGTCATTGTATAAAATTTGCATTACATTATCCAGGGATTTATTGTTTTCACTTGCTCTTCTTATTATTACATCTAGCATAAAAGCAATTAGGCACCCCTCGGTATATATTGAAACTTTTCGGTTTGGAATGCCCTGCACATATCCATCAAGCCAGGTATCAAAAGAAGATTGAGTAACTGAATAATTAAATCTTCCGGGATTATCAAAATGCTTTTTTAATTGTTGGTTAAATGTTTTGAAAAATTCATCTTCAGAAAATATCCTTGATCGAAACAACATCAAATCTCCATAATAAGTAGTAAATCCTTCAGCCACAAAGCCAAGCTTTGAATAATTTTCTTTTGAAAAATCATAAGGCAGCATTTCTTGAGGCCTAATGTTTTTAATATTCCAGGTATGAAACAATTCGTGTGAACTTATTCCCAATAGCTCGTTGTATAGTTTGTCTTCAAAAATATCATATACTGGTCCAAGCGCTATTACTGTTGAATTTTCGTGTTCCACTCCATGGTACGTTTGATAAGGAAGTATTTGGAATATGAAATGATAATCTTCTACTGGAAAGCCTTTAAACAATGAATATTGCTCATTTACAAAAATGAAAAAATCACTAAATAGTTTAGCCCAATCAGGATTTTTTATTCCTTGCATCCATATATGAAATTCAATACCTTCATAAACAAAGAAATTGTGTTGCAATGTATCAGATGCTATAAAAGGACTGTCTGCTAATTGTTGAAAATTATTAGCCCTGAGTTTTGTTCTGTCAATGCTTTTTAAACCGCTTGCTACCTTATAATTTGCAGGTATTTTCAACTCTATTAAACAGGGTTCATTCATTCTATCGGGAACAAAAAAACAGCAATTAACCGGATTTACATAAAGCTGATGCTCATCCAACCAGGTAGAGCCTGCATTTAATTCTGCAGCATAATAACTGTATTTAACAACAACAGTATGCACCCCTTTTGACTTTACTTTCCAAAGATCTTTATTTACCTTTTGAAATTCCAGGGGTTTGTTTTCTCCATCATATGCATTCCATTTACATATATTTTTTGCAAAATTAGCAAGTTCATATCTTCCTGGTCTCCACGCGGGTAGCTGGAACATCAATTCATCTGAATTCACATTTTCAACAGTAAATTCAATATCAATGAATTGTTGAGAAGTAGAATCGTAAGAAAATAGATATTTCATATGTATATAATTTGTTTTTTTAATCGTAATATGGTATAGCCATTTTATATTCATTAGCGTTTGTGAACGGTTCGTGCATGGCTATTTCATATGTATATAATTTGTTTTTTTAGTTGTCATATGGAATACGCCAGGTTATCTTCATTAGTGTTTGTACACTGTTCGGTGCATGGCTATTTCATATGTATATAATTTGTTTTTTAATTGTCATCCCGATTTATCGGGATAGCCAGGTTATATTCATTAGCGTTTGTGAACGGTTCGTGCATGGCTATTTCATATGTATATAATTTATTCGTTTTTAATTTTTCCTTTAAGGAACTCAAGAATGCTAAAGCATTTGATTTTTAATTGACATCCCGATTTATCGGGATAGCCATGTTATATTCCTTAGAGTTGGTGAACGGTTCGTGCATGGCTATTTTCATATGTATATAATTCGTCTTTTAATTGCTTAGTGTATAGCCAAATATATTCATTCCTGTTTGTATAGGTTGGAATATGGCTATTTCATAAAGTCAATTAACTCAGTTAGAAACTGTTTTGAATTTAATTTTTAATTCTATTAAGCATTAGTCGAATCATTGCTAATTGTATCATAGTTTCACTTGTATCAGTATGATATTCAAAATCTTTACTTAACCTTCTGTAACTTTCA
>JACCXN010000088.1 GCA_013696965.1 Bacteroidota bacterium
ACACTGCATACCCTCAAGTGGGGTGCTTGGTGCATTTTGAGAAGTCATTTCTTTCTATTACCTTTCGCTGCTCGGTGGACAGAAACGCTGCAAACCAGCCCCACATGCGGGTATGCAGGAAACGTTAGCAGTAATTGTATGAAGACGACCGCAATAACAATATTGACACTTTTGACTTTAGTTTCTTGTAATGGACAAGAGAAGCAAAATGACCGTGACACAAACACTAAATTGCATTACGAATTAATTGGTGAAACTTCAATCAGTTTTGGTGGTCATAATTCAATTTTGGACTTCAAAACAACAGCGGACAATAATTATCTTCTTTATTTGAGAACTAATCAAGAAGATAATATTCATAAAAATGATTTTTATTTTTTGAAAATTAGTCCCAAAGGCGACTCAATAAATAGTTTGCCAATTTCCTTTGAAAATTTTCTAACAGACTACATTGAGCTTGATGAGTTTTATTATGTGGTAACTACTGACCTTAAAACAATGGGTGGCTATACAAAAGACTTTCTAAGTAAGTATGACAAGAATTGGAAACAGATTTGGTCTAAGAAAATTGACAAACCCAAATATCCAGACGGTTCGACAGTATTAACCCTAACAAGAAATAGCGATATACTTTTGATAGCTAATGAATTTATTCCTAAAAAAACAAAAATCGGAATTTCATTTAGACGATATAATCTTGACGGAAAGTTGATTTCAGAAAATCTATTGCTGACAAAGGGACATAGCAATCCAATTTCAATTATTCAATCGGCTGACAATAATTATTATCTAACAGCAGAGCAATACGACCAAGATGCAAACATTAATTCTTTGTGGTTAATGAAGTTGACGCAGGAAGGCGACACAATTTGGACAAAAAAATATCCTCATTTTTATTCACGTCAAACAATATTGACAATCAGCGGAGACTTGCTTTTTTATGGGAGCAATTATTCCCAAACAGAAGAACAGAAGAAACATTATCACTATCTGAAGATTATTTATCTTGACAAAGAAGGAAATCTAAAATGGCAAAAAGATATTAAACAGAACTACTATGAAAAGCCGGGAAGTATAATAGAAACCAAAAGTGGTAGTTATTTATTTTCAAGCACTATCACACCAATTAAGGACAAAGGCGACAGAGCATATGTATTTGAACTTGATAAAAATGGTGACTTAACTTTTGAGAGAAAATTTGAGTATTCTGTGGGTATCAATAGTGTGCCATTTTTAATAAGGTCAGACGGACAAATAACTATGATTGGACAAAAGTGGATTGGTAAATTTGGCGACCCATTTCACGACATTATTCAAGTAACAAGACTAACGGAATGACAAGAACAACTACTGCTAACAGCACCTACAATAAATTGGCGGTTCAGTGGTTAAATGAAGCTTTGTGCTTCGTATCAAGTTTTGTGGTGGCAGACAGTTTTGTGCTTCGAAATCGCCAACTTCTTGTAGCTGCAAACCGTTAGGCACAAGGCAAAAAAGACAAAAACTTAAACTATGACAGCAACTTTGACAACATTGACAATCTCAGTAGGAATAGTGTTCTTTATCGTTGGACTATTACTAAGGTTAATTCCACCCCGCAAAATAAATTCTTTTTACGGTTACAGGACAACTTCCTCAATGAGAAATATGGACACATGGACAACTGCAAATAAATATTCTGCAACAATTATGATAATTGTAGGTCTTATGTTAACCATAATAGGACTGGGGACAACTTTCATTCCCGACACTGGTGCAACCGGGACAGGTGTGGCTATAGGATTAATAATTTTTTCAATTATAATAATGGTCGGGGCGACCGAAAAACATTTAAAAAAACTATTTGACAAAAACGGAAATAGACAACAAGAATCTTAACAAAAAATGCATCCGACAGGCAAGACAAATAAATGCCCAGTGCCTAACAGCAGCTACAAGAAATTGGCGGTTCAGTGGTTAAATGAAGCTTTGTGCTTCGTATCAAGTTTTGTGGTGGCAGACAGTTTAGTGCTTCGAAATCGCCAACTTCTTGTAGCTGCAAAACGTTATAGGCAAGCGTATTAGACGACAAAACAACCATTAAACTGACAGACAATTATCGAAATATTGGGACAACATATAAACTTAACAGGGGACTTTTTTCCGACACGACAAACCAACGCTTCTTGTTTTATTTTTTTGCCGACCCGCACTTTTTTAAAAACAATTTTATCCAGCCGCATAAGTGGCACATTTGGTTTTGCCCCGACACAAAAAGCCGACCCTTCGGCAAAACCAAAAGAGCCACTTTTTGCCGACCCACTTTTGAAATTCTGCATTTTTATATAGAAATTCTAAATAATAGTATATCTTTGCTAAACAAATACGTTAATTCTAAGTATGACAGTATTAGGAGAAATATTATCTAAAAAGTCAATTAAAAAGGCTGATGTCTCTCGTAAGACAGGCATCAGCACTTCAAGACTTAGTCAATTGAGCAACAATGAAACAACAAATTTAAAAGTTGAAGAACTTTATCTTATTGCATTAGCTATTGACGTTCCTCCAGTTGAGATTCTTTCTAAAGTTTGTAATCATTTAAAATTAAAGAAAGTAAAATGAGCAAACTTAATTTCATAGACTTATTTGCTGGTGCATCGGGAATGTCCGAAGGTTTTATAAAAGCCGACCTAAACCCAATTGCTCACATAGAAATGAATGAGGAGGCTTGCTTCTCAATAAAAACAAGGGCTGCATATCACTATCTTGCCGAAAATAAGAAGATAAAAATTTACAACGACTATCTACAAGGTAAAATCACAAGGACTGATTTATACAAACAAGTTCCTTCAGAAATTTTAGATTCAGTTTTGAATGTTGAAATCACTGATGATTCAATCAAATCTCTTTTTTCTGAAATAAAAAAACACCAAAAAGGAAAGCAAGTTGACTTGATAATTGGTGGTCCGCCTTGTCAGGCTTATTCTTTATTAGGTAGACACCAAAAAGAAATTGAAAACGACCCGAGAAATAAACTCTACATTCAATACGGGAGATTCCTAAAAGAATTTCAACCTAAAGCATTTGTTTTTGAAAATGTGCCGGGTTTGCTAAGTGCAAACAAAGGCGAACATTTCAAAAATTTAAAAATTTATTTCAAGAAGCTAGGTTACGAAGTTTATCATAAAACACTTGACGCTTCTGATTATGGAGTTTTGCAAGCAAGAAAAAGAGTAATTATAGTCGGTTGGCTTAAAGAAAATGATTTCGGTTTTCCTGAAATTGAAACTCTTCCGAAAAAATATAAAGTGCAAGATGCACTTAATGATTTACCGAAATTACAACCAGGAGAAGGCGAAAGAGTAATGAAATATGAAAGCAAAAAAAATAAATACTTGCAAAAATTTGAGTTGAGAAATGGAGTTGACTTTGTGACGCAACACATTTCAAGACCTCATAACCAAAGAGATTTAGCGATTTATGAATTTGCAATTGAGAAATGGAATGAAGGAAATGTGAGAGTGAAGTATACCGACTTACCTAAAGACTTGCGGACACATAAAAACATGACTTCTTTTTTAGACCGCTTTAAAGTAGTAAATGGTGAAGGCGTATCACATACTATTGTTGCGCACATAGCCAAAGACGGGCACTATTACATTCATCCCGACATTGAGCAATGCCGTTCAATATCTGTGAGAGAAGCAGCAAGGCTGCAATCATTTCCTGACGATTTTTACTTTGAAGGGTCAAGGTCAGCAGCATTTAAACAAATTGGCAACGCAGTGCCACCACTTATGGCTTATGCTATTGCTCAAAAAATGAAAGAATTATTATGTCTGAAAACACAAAAATAAAAGACGGGTTTTATAAAATCCGACCTGCTGGAAGGCATATAATTACAATTGGTAGAGACCTTATAAAGGATAAATATGCAGCAATTGTAGAGTTAGTAAAAAACGCCTATGATGCAGATTCACCTAATTGCACCATTTCACTTCTTCCATTTGAAAAAGGAAATACAAAAGGTATTAGAGTAATCGTAAAAGATGAAGGGCATGGTATGACCTTTGAAACTGTTACTGATAAGTGGATGGTTCCTTCCACTGATGACAAATTGAAAAGAGAGATTAGTCCAAAAGGACGAATGATGCAAGGTAAAAAAGGAATAGGAAGATATTCAGCATCTATTATTGGTGACGACTTAGTGTTGCAAACGATTGATGAAACAGGCGACTTAACAACATTGTATTTGATTTGGGAACATTTTCAAAATGCTCAATACTTATCTGATGTTGATGTGTTAATTGAAAATTTTACAACTAAGCAAAAGAGTGGAACAGAAATAATTATTGTAGGTGATGAAAGCCATTTGAATGATTGGAACATTAAACAAATTCAAAATCTAAAATTCGAGTTAAAAAAATTAATTCCACCAATTGACAAAAAAGAACACAAAATTGAAAGTGATACTGATAATTTTAAAATCAGCTTAAAGCTTGGAAATTTCCCTTATGAGGGCTATTCAAACCTCACAGAAGATATTGAGCCGTATCCGCTATTTGATTTGTTTGATTACAGAGTAACAGGCACAGTATCAAAAGAAGGAATTGCCAAATTAAAATTTGAAAATAAACGAGTTAAAAACTCACCTATTGAAATAATCAAAGAGTTTAAAGTTCTTCTAAATCAAGACAAGAATAAAAATGCAGAAGCATATTGCGGAGAAGTAAAAATAGATTTTAGGGTTTTTGACAGAGATCCGAGTTCAATTGATGGACTTATTGAAAGAGGATTGAAAGACCCAATAACTGGTGAGTATGTTGGGAGACGAGAAGCAAGAATTATTTTAGATACTTTCAATGGTATTGGAGTTTATAGAAATGGATTTAGGCTTAGGCCGCTTGGAGATGCTGGTTACGATTGGCTTTCGCTTGACAACGAGAGGGTTCAAAACCCTTCCTTGAAAATTGGTTGCGACCAAGTAATTGGATTCATTCACATCGAATCTGAAGAGAAATCTAAACTTGAAGAAAAGGCGGCACGAGACGGAATAAAAGAAACTGCTGAATATTTTGGACTAAAAGAAATTGTTAAACAGGTTTTAAAGGAACTTGAAAACAGACGATTCATTTACAGACAAAGTGTTGGACTTGGACGAAGCAACAGGGACTTGAGTGAGAAAATAAATGGATTATATAATTTCAAAGACCTAAAAGAGAAAATCAATAAAGAGTTAGACAATCTTGGAATTGAGGAAAAGAAGAAGGAGAAAATCAACAAGATAATTTCTGAAAAAGAGGAAAAGAACAACAAAATTGCGGATGAATTAAAACAGGCAATTGCTTTATATCAAGGTCAGGCAACAGTCGGAAAAATTATCAATATCGTTTTACACGAAGGGCGAAAACCTCTAGGGTATTTTAAAAATCAAATACCATTAATTAATGAATGGAAGGAAGAATTGGTAACACATTACGACCAAAATACTCTTGACAAAATTCTAAACCGACTTTCGGTAATTGATGAGCAGACTAATATTTTCATAAAACTATTCGGCAAACTTGACCCATTATCTTCCAAAAAGAGAGACAAGAAAAAAGACTTTGTTTTAAGGAAAATTATTGAAAATGTTAAAGATGTTTTCCTTTCAGAACTAAGCAATCAATCAATAGAGTATAACATTGACTGCGATGAAAAATTGACCTGCTTCGGTTGGCAAGAAGATTTCTACATTGTGCTAACCAACCTTGTTGACAATAGTATCTATTGGTTACAAAGTATTGAGGACAGGGCAAAACAAATCAGCATTAAGGCTTATGAAGAAGACGACCTTTTGATTATAGAATATAAAGACAACGGGCCTGGAATTGAAAAACATCTTATTGAAAGTGAGGTAATATTTGAACCTGAATTCAGTAACAAAACAGGCGGTGGCTCTGGTTTAGGACTTGCAATTGCAGGTGAAGCAATTGGAAGAAATGAAGGAGAATTAAAAGCTATTTATTCTGAAAGTGGTGCATTTTTTAAAATAGAAGTTCCTATACAATAAAATACAATGAGCAAAGTAAACATCCTAATTATTGAAGACGAAGCACCACAAATTCAGGTTTACGAAGATGTGATTTCTCAATACAACAAAAAAAACGAATTGCAAATTGTTTATACAATTTGCAAAAGCTATGCAGAGGGCGAACAAGCCTTGAATACTCCATACTATGATGCTGCAATCATTGATTTAAAACTTTCAAATACAGAAGAATTAGAAGGAAAGAAATTAGTTGAATCTGTTTATCAAAAAATCAGAATTCCAATAATAATTTATTCAGGTAGCATTGCACAAGTTGACGACATAAAAGAAAATGCTCTCTTGAAGAAGAAATTAAGAACGGAACAACTTTCAGATATTTTACTTGAAATAATAAAGATTTACAATACCGGCATTACAAGATTTCTAAGACCATTTGGCACTATAGACAATAACCTCACTAAAATATTTTGGAATCATCTTTCAAATGATTTAGATGTTTGGATTAAACATAACAACCCAAATAACTTACTTCGCTACATCCTTTCTCATTTTCAAGAGCATTTAGACATAAATCTTCAAGGAGACTTTGAGGAATACCATCCGTTTGAGGTTTACATAAAGCCTCCGATAAAGAAAAATTTACATACTGGAGATTTAATAAAGTTTAATGAAGAGTATTATGTTATCCTTACTCCTGCTTGTGACATTGTCATTCAAGGTTACAAAGACCTTGATGGTGGTGTAAAAGAACCAATAAGAAATTCAGACAACATCATAATTGTAAAAGCAAATGATTTCAACTACAAAATTTCCTGCTTAAATAAAAAGAACGAAGTAGATAAAAATAAGATTGAAAGTTTTGTGAAAAATAAAAATGCACGCTACCATTATTTACCACCTTTTGAATCAAATAATGGTTTAACAATTGACTTTCAGGATATAACCTCTATTCCATTTTCTAACGACCTTGAAAGAGTAGCAACAATTTCTTCTCCCTTCATTAAAGACATAATTTCAAGATTTTCAAATTATTTCTCAAGACAAGGACAGCCTACATTTAATCAAGACGCTATAATTGAAGAACTATTTAATAAAAAATAATCAACGCATTTTGCAAGCACAATTAAAAACCGCACAAGCCAACACACGACCAAAGTTTTTAATAGAACTTGCAAAGCCGACCCAAAAGAAAAATTGTTTTTAAAAAATTTCCACCGCTTCAAAAAAATAAAACGCCCGACACACAAGCCAGACAAAAAAGCACTCTATAAATGACACAAACGGACGACATAAAAATGGTTGTAACCCACGACAGACAAAGAAGTCGAGTAGGTAAAGGGGAATCTCACCCCTAAACCTCTCACAGAACCGTGCTTGATACTCTCGCATCACACGGCTCTTCTTAACAAGACGCTACGGACGAAAACCTTCATACTGCCAATGTTCA
>JACCXN010000089.1 GCA_013696965.1 Bacteroidota bacterium
ACTTCCATAAAAAAAACAAGCAACTAAAAGTCAGTCATAAAAAAAGCGATTAAGCTAAAGATTTCTTTAAACTTAATCGCTTTTTAAAAAATTACTGAAAAAACGAGATGCTTTTTCAGTGGCCTCGTTAAGCCTGGGCGGCTGTTTAAAAAGTTAAAATTCTTCTTACGGCAGGGATGCCGGCTCTATTTCAGGCGTAGGCAGAGTCTACGCCTAACGGGGCTTAATAAAGTTAATTCAGAACCAAAGCCCTTACCCGCATTGCCTACCATTTAGCTTAGCTCCTACGGGGGAAACTTTATTCTAAAACGTTATATTTAATTTCAAATGGAACCCTCAATTGATCCCCAAAATTATTTATTTCTATATACGCTTTATGATAATTCGGCCCAATTTTTTTGGCCTTTAGATGTGCAATCGGATAATTAATTATATCTAATTCATAATCTGTTACTGTATCTCCTTCGATAACTACTTTATAATCTTTACCTGTGTGTGCACCAATAATATATATATGTGCACTATACTCTTCATTTAAGCGTACATTTTCCTTTTTAGGAACAACTAATATTTTATATGAATCAAAATCAAGACTAGCTCGTAAAACATAATTTATTATCATTTTTGAAATTAACACCTCTAAATTCAAAATTTTATATTTTATTAAACCCCTGTTTAAAAAGTTGAATGGCTCATCAAATTCTGTAGAAAAAAAATTATTATCCTCATATTGATTAATATTATAGTGCAAAAAATTCACATAATCTATAATATTTTTCTCAGGCAAATCATTTATATTTTCTGCAATTGAGTTGTTTTTAATAAAATTAAGAATTGAATCTTCAAGATAAAAAATCTTTTCATTGTTAGTCATTATATAATAATACTCCTGATAATTTTTTTCAAAAATATCCTTTAATATTTTTTCCTCTTTATTAAGATACTGAATATCTTTATTTTCGTTATTACACGAAAAAATTAAAAGGAAAAGAAAAGCTACTACTAAATGATGAATAAATTTCATATTATTATTATTTTTTATCTTCAGTCCAAACTTCGTGTTCTCTACCTTTCCTTGCCCTAACTGAGTCCCCCTTTGTTGGTGCCATCACTCCACCATAAGAACCTGTCGTGGGGTCATAAGTATTTATATGTGAATTACTCCTCTTTTCTCCAGATTCTTGAGGCTGATTAGCTGATTTCTCTTTTATCATATCCTGCACTTCATTTACTATTCCAGTGACTGCATTTATTAAATCTGGCCCAACATTTACTAAACCAGCTAAATCTCCATTAATATTTTTCGAGGCACCTAATGCATCCAGGAATCCTCCAATATTGATCTTCATTTCGTCTTCCGATGACCTGTTTTTCGTAGTGTTTGATCCACCTTCATCACTCACAAAATGAAACCCTCCTTGTTCACTGCCAGATCCTTCAAGATCAATATTTGATGGCAAATAGGTATCTGCCCACGAATATATTTTGGTTATATTTTCATTATAATTTTCAATCTTTCCAGTTTCTACATTGTAGGTCATCTCAAATCCAATATCTACAGCTCTTGTGTTAGTTGTAAACCTATTATGAGCTGATAAATAATCTCTTCCTATTACATCTCTTTTAACAGAGCGATCAGAGTCTACCTTTAATATACCCACTACCTTTCCTTGATTGTTAACAAGTGTAACATATCCTTTAACATCTCTTCCATCAGGATCAATAAAATAAACAGGATTATTTTTTACAAAATTATAGGGACTATGTGATGGATATTTGGCTTGTAAAGGATCCAAAGACAACCACCTACCAATTCTCGGATCAAGAATCCTTGCCCCAAAATCATAGCTATTCCCGCTTCCCTTCAATTCATCGTCTTTTTCCATTGAGTTAAACCCGTACCTGTATGTGTTTATGTATCCTGACAGGAAACTTTTATTTTCAGATGTACAGGTTGTCAAAAACATTTTATGTCAAAGAGCCGTTAAAAAAAATATATAGGCAAATGTATAAAAAAAATAGAGGAAACCTATTTAGTTTTCCTCTATTTTACAATCAATTATTAACTGGATTATTTAAGCATATTAATTCAGGCTTTCCGGGCAAATTAGGGTAATTATATCTTATGGCTTCTCATCAAGGATTGTATAAATATCAAATAAATTCCCTTCCGGTAGAATAAACTGAACCTTTGTTTTTGACTTTTGAGTTGACCCTTCATTTAAAACTTCTTTGAAAAGAGCCGTAATTCTATTAGCAAGATTGCTAATTTCTTCCATGTTTTTAGGAGTTGGAAGTTTATAGAGAGATTCATTCTGCTCTGTGGACTTGAAATCATCTACTAATAATTTCCTCATTCTTTCTCTAAAGGGATCGTGCTTATTTGAACAATCGTAAGAAACTAAAAGTTCGAATCGTTTATTATCCTTTTCAAATTTTTTAAAGTTTTCGATTGATGTTCTTATTTCTCCTAATGGCATACTCCTGTTTTTTTTCCAAAGATAACAATTATCCCAAAGGGTGAAATCGATTCATAAGTTCCCGCTGTTCCTCAATATTTATTTGCCTGTATTTAACTGTAGTAGAAATCCACTTTTGCCCTGAAATCATTTGTACCTGCTCTAATGGTAGCTTCTTTTCATTGAGCCAATTTGAAATCACGCTCTGTCGGATGGTACTTGGAGTTAAATTCCTGTCCGGGAATAACGGTTTGTAAGTAGATACCAAATAATGGATGTCATCTACAGTAAGCCGAGTACCAAGCTTCCCTAAAATTAAAGCATTGGTTTCTTCACGCATCAAAGACTTTCTGCCCTCCTGGAGATAGTGGTCAATCAACCGGAATTGCTTATTGTGAAGTTCAATGTGTCGCTGGCCTATCTTCCTGCTGGCTTTTATAAAAATAGTTCCGTTGTCAAAATCAATGTTGCTTAAATTCAGGTTTTGGATCTCCCCTGAATTTAATCCCTGATAAATAAGCAAAGACATGACCACCTGATTGCGCTGTTTCAAATCAGCATAACGCTCCTCTCTTTCCAAAAGCAGTTCCAGTTCACTTGAACTAAATAAATCCTGATGGATTACTTGGCGATTTCTAACGTTCCTGATAAAAAAGTTCCGGCAAGGGTGATCGTTGCGCCTTCCAATGTCAATTAAATAATCGTAATATTTTTTGATGCCATTCAAAATATAAAGCTTGGTATTTTGGTTAGCGTAATCCTTCACCTTTTGATTCAGGTACTCCACAATGTCTTTGTACTTGTAATCATCAGGCTGAGGATTATCAGTCATAAAAACTTTGTTAGCAAACAAGTAGCTTTTCACCGTTTGAGGGGTGTGCTTGATCTGATGAAGATAATGTTCAAATGTGATTGGTTCTTTCATGGTTATCTGACTTGACTTAAAATTTTCATTTGCTGTTTTCTTCGTTTTGAATAAAGGTGAGCGGTATCTATTTCCGCATGACCAAGTAGTTGCTGCACAAACTCGATGTTTGCCCCGTTGTCGAGCAAATGTGTAGCGATGCTATGACGCAGACAATGCAGGGTAATTTCTTTTCTTAACAGTTCAATATTTTGTGTGCGCTCAATAATTGCCTTTAAAGTATTTCCTAAATATTGTCCTCCCATTCTTTTGCCTTTATTATTAAGAAAGAAAGCAGGTGTTTCTTCATAATTGGTAGCAGGGAAATAAGTGCTGCGTTCGAAAATAATATACTCCTTTAAATCCCTTACTACGTTGTTAGAAAGAGGCACTGTGCGTGATTTACTACCTTTTCCTTCCCTTACCAGCAGCATTCCTTTATGAAGCAGCACATCGGTAGTATTAAGGTTTTCAAGTTCACTTCTTCTCAGGCCACAACCATAAGCAATTCCCAATAGTGCCTTTTCCCTTTTGTTTTGACAGGATGAATACAACAATTTGATTTCTTCAATCGTACAAATATTGCGTTCCTTATACTTTCCAAATTGAAATTTTGGAAGCCTTGCAGGGGAACTGTCTATTTCTTCCCTCTCTACCAAATCATCAAAAAACAAGCGAAGCGCATAAAGGTGATGCCTTATCATTGATTCGCTTAAACCACCGCCTGTCTTCTGATTGGGACGTTCCCGCAGATATTCGTAATAACTTATGATTTCCGTGGCTTTCACAACCTGAATGGTAGTAAACCCCTTGATCTCTATAAAGAATAAAAACTCCCTGACACAGCTTTGAATCTGGCAGCCTTTTCCCTGACGATAACCTTTGGTGATTATCATATTATTAAAATCCTTATACAAGGCTTGAAAGTGCGGGCTATTTATGGGTAAGTGTTTCATTTCTTTTTATGGTTTCTTTACGATACTTTTTTTTGCTTACTATGCTTACTCTTGGAATTCTGAACCGCTACGCTCATTCCTTTTGCTGTTGCGGGTTTTGGTGTTCCAAGCTTTCTGAACCAATAGGAACCAATGCTGATAATTGCTTTAGGAGTTCGGTCTTGATGCGATCTCTAATTTTCTCCATATCGTCCCAAAACACAATCTTGTATTTAAATCCCCTATTGGCATAACCTCCTGTTCTTTGAATGTACTCCAGCAGTTCCAAGTCTTCCATAAACCTAAAGCATTGAGTTTTGCTTACATTCAGGGCAAGCCTCACATCTCTCTGAGTAAACTGGTACTCGTTTTGTTTTCCGGCTGCCTGTTTTTTAATAAACTCTTTCATGCGGTCAAAGAAGAGTCGCAGGGAAGAATCCAGATCATCCACCTTCAGCATAATCGCATCGAATAAAATATCACAGGCCACTATCAGGTCTTCAGGTTGGGCAATCAGCCTTCCCTGTTCGTCACGTTTTCGCTGGTACTGATGCAGAATAGTTATTTGCTTTACAAAAGCTTGGTAATGGCTGTTTAACCTTCTGAGCATTTTTGCTTCAATGGGCAGAATGATTTTATCAGCGTAGCAGTTCACCACTTCAATGGGCTTAACGCACCTCATGCAATTTTGAAAAAACTCTTTTGTTTTCTGCTCTTCTTTCACATCAATAAGCCCCGCTAATCTTCTGTTCTGATATTCTATGATGCGCATGGTCTGCTCGTCTGTTTCATCTACTCCGATAATCACCGAGCGACTCATGTTGTCATAATATATCTCCGCTTTGGTTGTGGCCAAAAGCGAAGCAAAATGGCTGCGTACATGCTTTATGGTTGAGACAATGTTTCCGCTGCGGTCTTTATAGGTTGTCGAGGAGCTGATGTTTCCGGCACTTTGCAGTTCCCTGAAAGCGTACTGTGCTTCCTCATCCAAACCATCATAATCCTGAATCAGCATTACCTTGTCCACCAGTTCATCTTTATTGTAATGATAGAAGGACTTGCTGGTCACCCTTGTCATGGAAAGCACGTCTTCAGGAGGTAAACATTGTCCGATAATATTTATCAGGTGGGACTTACCGCTTCCCGAACTGCCCTGCACCAAAGCATGCAGGGGGTGAGACATTTTATAAGTAGAGGCTATCACAAATAAAAGCTTGCGGGTATTATTTTCTCCAACAACTCCAGCCTTTTCAATCAGCCCATCAAATCGCTCCATCAGGTTGGGCTGTGATAAAAATTCAATGCAGCTTTTTTGGTTTTCAGGAGAAACGCTGGCATATTGACGTTTGATTTGGTATTGGGATTTGGCTTGCTCAAATTGCCTTTCCCGAAATTGCTCCAACAGATCAGTCAGCATCAGCAAATCGGACTCGATTATTTCTGCGTTCTGATAAAATTGCTCCGCCAGTTGAAGTGCAAAGTTCCTTACCGTTTCTCTTTCGTATAAATCAAGCTTTGTTCTTTCTTTTCTTCCGTAAGCCAAATCCTCCACCATTAAGGTAATTCGCATGCTGCTTAAATCCTGAGTAAGCATCCCAAGTATATAATAATGGTTGGAAGAGGTGCGCATCAGGATTTTATTTTCATGGATCACTTCCAGCTTTGCTTGCTCTGGTTCCGGTTCTGATTCCTCCTCTTTTATTTCCTTCTTTCTTGTTGCAGCTTTAATTATTGGAGTGGTAATGTTTTCGATTTCCGGTTTGAGCTGCACAATTAATGGGGCAGCCACATTCGTCACAGCTACCTCTTCTACCTCCTCAAGTTCTTCTGCATTCTGAATGATCTGCATAACCCCCGCACTTCCATACTGCCGATAAACCGAATTCAGGTTTTCATTTTCCCCAAGCGTTGCCTTCTTGATTGGAACACTTGTTATAATGTCCCTAAGTTCCTTTACTGAATTTCCCATGTTACTTTTTGATTTTAATTTGTATTACTTCACTTAGGTGCTTCAGGCTTTTTATTGCTTTTACATGCTGATCTAAAAAAACACCGTTATTTAATGCAATCACCGCTTCCCTGTTATCTAAAACTTTTGATTCGAGCATCGTTGCAGCATCCATTATGTTGTCCACCACAAACAACCTTCTGGTCTGCTCACTTGGATATCCCGGATACAAGCCTTCTAAATTCATATAATCGGTTTTGTCATTTTTTATTCCCATTGAATAAAAGTTGACGATTTCATTTTTTTCGTTTCTGAGCGGAAACATAATTGAGAAGCTTCCAAACACTGTATAAGGAATCGAATGGCAATTTGATGCGAAATTTGAAACCTTCATAAATCCAATCCGCTCCAGCGATTCTTTAAACTCCCTTTCCTTGCGATGGTGTAACTGGCCGGAATTAAAACAAGCCATCGAATTTTCAACAGTCAGCATTTTGCTTTTCAACCAATCTTTTGCTTGCTTACTTTTTCCGTAGCGTAAACCATTGCTTGCATAACTGTAAACCAATTCTAAAAGCTCAAGCTCTGTTTTTTCATTCCAGTTTACCGCTTCGCTTGTTTCCTTATTTTCCATCGCATTATTTTTTGTTAGTTTCTAAAACCTAATACCAACAAGGTGTTTGGCCTCATTAACAACAAACATCAGTACACTCTTTGGAACACGCAAGTCTATACACCAGTATCTGCGAGGGTTTCAGATAAAGGGCATTTAACTTGCACGTCTCAAAAAGAAATGGCATGCAGGGATAAACCGCATTAGGAGTCATCAATTGCCGGGATTACTGCCAGTACAGCCGAATTATTAAAAAGTGCAGTTATCCTCATCATCGTTGACGAAGATAGGTCTGGGATTCAGGAAGGGAAGCGGGTTTGGTTAATGGTTGTCCAACAAGTGGATTATTATGCAGTGAAATGGATAAACATTACTTGGGTGGAATATTAATTACAGCGTCTTCGTAACTGAAAGAAATTTTATGGTTCTCTGTAATAGATGTTCCAATACTCAAATTAAAATATTTGATTTCTAGTGTCTGAGGTTCTTCTATTTTATCGTAAGCAACTCCAGGGAATAAATTTAAAACAAGTTGCCTCTTTCCATTGGTGACGTCCTTCAACTCATCAGAAAAGGGAAGGAAGATTTGAACGATTTGGTTCGCAAAACAAACAATGAGAATATACTCAGGGAATTCCTGCTTATCGGTAAAAATGTTTTTTGCTTTGTATAAGTCAGCAGATGGGGTAGTAAAACAACGTCTCTTAAGTGTTGAGACAAAAGCATGAGTAATGAAGCTTAAGTCATCCTGTCTATTCGTCAGCCATGCGAATGATTCTTTGTTGAACTTGTCAAATTCAGTCGGCAATAGTGAAAGTCCTATTTTTAAAAGTGATTTGTAAACTTTTAGAGGAATGAAAGGAGGTTTTCTGAAAACGATATCAACAGTTTTTGTATCTGTATTAATTGTATAGTCATCAAGTGTCTGAATATGTAACTCCTTTTGATTTCCTTCTCTATGTGCCAGAGTTGTTCGTGTTTTCTCATTTCGATCAACTGTCCGGGACTGAAATATAGGAACTTTCTTTTTTCCTTTAACTCCTAAAAGAGTAATATAAGGTCTAATAAAAATAGAAAAGCTACTTTCATAGTCACTAAATAATTTGTTGCAAATATCACATTCATCAAAAGTTAAAATGTCATTTTCTCCAATAAGTTCAGGAAGTAAATGAGTGATTTGGTTGAAAGTTGTTTCTTTATCTGTCCTGTCACAATACCTACAAACTTTACTCTTGATTCTTGACGGCACATATGTTTTAGAGCTACTTATTAACTCATATTTATTCCAAAATTCAAGAGGGTCTGTTTGCATTTTTTTGTTTGTATTAGTTCTTTTTATCTCCGTCTTTTGGTTAGAGCCCTTTGCAGTTTTTCCGTTCTCTGTTGTCACTTGCTTTTTGAAATAATTGTCTGCATAAACAATTTAATTTCATCAATGTCAGTGCTTGTCAAGTCAAACCACTCCCCACGTTTTCTTTTCTCTTTATACTTTCTATGTAAAATTTTCTCAACCTCGGCTGAAGCAGCCCATTTTTCAATTAATTCAACATCTGGCTCCTGTCCTTGTAAAGTTTTTTCTCTATGCTCTGGTTTTATGCTTCTCCCAATTTTGTGATAAAGATTTTGTTTGTTATACATAATGTAAACGTATTGCAACTCTTGTTTTCCTAGTGTTTTAGAATTTACCTTCTTTTCCAAACCATTTTTAATATTTGGTTCTTTTGGTGGCTCGTCTGCAAGGGGAACAAACAGAATATCTCTATATCCTTTAAGGATCAAGTCACCGTTTTTTCCTTTTAACTCTTTAGCTAATTCGTTACCATAAGTCCAGTAGTCAAGTCTTTCAAATAAAGACCGTTGATGAGCTTGATAAGCATTAAAAACTTCATGAGGATTATTTCTGTTGTATGTCTCACATATAAAAGCAGAGAAGCAAGTTGTCAACTCATTTCTGTTCTTTGTGTGCGGTTGAAGTTTTAAGATAAACCCTTCTAATTTACCATTTACTTTTGTTACATAAGTGAGGTAATAGTCCAAATTTGGTTTGCTGTCATCCCAAACATATGCTCCAAATGCTTCATTGTGAAGATCACGAAGAACATTGAAAATTGAATTGTCGTTTTTCGATAAGTCGAGAATTTTTTGTTCAGTTAATTCTCCTAATCGTGTTTCAAAACTTTTTATTAATGCTTTCATTTACTCTTAATTTAAAGACCAGCCGTTGTCAGTTATCGTAAATTCCCACTTCCCCCGCCATAACGCAAAGGTACTGTTAGAGGTTCGTTGCTTTTTTTATTGTATGGTTCTCCATTTTACCATTTTCTTAACGTATTACTAAATCAGTTGTATTAGTTTTAATGTTCTTTCACAATAATTTCTTAATTCAGCGTCGGTTACAGGCTCGCTATCTGAATTTGTATTATGTCGATGGTGGTATTTTTTTGAGTAATCATTAATGTCTGTTAGTTCAGCAACTTCAGGTAGGAGTCTATTGTATGCGTCAGTAGTTATTGAATTTCTTACTTTGTCTATGAAGTTACCAAGCCATTCGGAGGGCAATAGAAGGTCAAAAAACTTTAGATGAAAATAACTTTCTAAGGCAGGTCTTAAGCACCTTGCGATATTTCGTCTTTCTTGGTCTATAAAACAGCCATTTGTTAGGTAGTTTTTAATTGCTGTACTGTCTTTTAAGACACTTGATAAAGTGTCATTGTCAATATGATATTCAACAATACAACCAGTATTCCCTACAAATTCAATTTTACTGCATTGATTTGTCAAGTTAATTTGATTTGTACTTTTCCAAAACTCTCCTGCAAAAATAATGTTGTGAGTTAATACAAATAGCTGTTTTGCTTGTTGCGCGAAGTGTAATAATTTGGAAATAGTTGTTGATTTTCTATTAAGATCAAAGCTTGAAACTGGGTCGTCAAAAACAATTATTTTGTCTTGGATATTTCCGTCAACTTCCAATTTGGTGAGGAAAAATGCCAAGGCAAGCGCACTTTTATCGCCTTCGCTCAAGGAGTATTTAAAGGTTGAAAAAAGCGGACTGTCTTCAAGTTTAATTTCATTTCCATTTATATGAAGAGCATATTTTATCATTGGCTCTTTACTGCTTCCTACATAAACGCTATCTAATCCTCGGATTTCAAGATAGGGTGCGAACGCCTGTAGATATTGATTTATTTTTGTCGAATAGTTTGCGAAAATTGTCGTTGAATAATTGTCAAGCAATAATTGTTTAGCGTCCTTGTCGGTTTTAAGAAGTGCAACAGAGGAATTGTATGATGTTAGGTTTGTACAAAACCCATCAATAGTTGGATCGCTTCGTTTCTTAATTGCTTTTAACTTCCTTAAATCTATTTCAAGTTGAACTAGGTTAGGTTGAATCAAAGCCTTTGTTGCAGCGATAGAAGCTTTGTAAGCGGAAATGTGAACATTTAATTCGGTAATTTTCTTATTGAATGCTTCAACAATAGTATTAAAATGCGAAACGCTAGAAGGGTCATGAGATTTAATCGGGTTTTCTGACTTGAGCTTCAATACTTCCTTTATTGCTTCAAATGCAGAAACAAATGACTCTTTTTCTTGAATAACGGATACGAGAACAGGAGGATTTTGTATGTGGGGCTGCCAAAATTCAATCAAATTAATATTTGCTGTAATCTTGTTTTCTATTTCTAAAAATTGTGCTTCAAGGTTAAAGTTTGAAATAGCTAGTCGCTGTTCTCCCAATTGTTCAAGCAAGCTATTATACTCTTCATTGAAGTATTGTTTATATGCTTCAATTATTTCAATCGTGTCCTCAAAAGGTCTTAAGCAAAAAGGACAGCCGTTATTTTTTATCGCTTCATATCCTTGTTTAATCCACTGCTCTGACTTGCCACCCATTACAAGATGATCCTTGTGTTCATTGAATTTTGCAAGATATGTTTCTGAAATAGTGTCTATTGATTGGCTCAGCGCTGTTTCTAAAGCAACAGTATCGAATGGAAAAGTAAGTACTTGAATTAAATTTAAGTTAGCTTTGGATTGAATAGTTTGAAAACTCTTAGCGGTTAAAATTTCTGCCTCTTTAAGTGATATTTTATTATCTACGTCCGTATCGATTTGAATATTTGTAAATGCTTCGGCAGTATAGGCTCTCTCAATTGCCAGTTCAATTTTTTCAGTTGTTTCTTTGATGATTTTACCACCATTATGTATTCTGTCCTTAATGGATTGGATATCTAATTTTAAAGCTATTCCTTGTTGCCCGAATATTACTTCAAATAGATTTTTCTTATGCGAGGTTTGTATTTCTAATCCAGTGTAAATATTCTCATTTATAAAATGAATATCAAAAATTTCAATATTTTCATAGTGATTGTCCCAGGCAGTTGAAGTGAAAGTTAGTTTTGGATTGGTTGTATCGTCTGTTAATACCTCTACCGTCTGAGTTACGGTTCTGTCAAATGCTCTCTTTTTTGGAAGCAATGTATTATCCCCTTTTAACGAATTCAAAATTACTGCAATTGTAGTTTTCCCACTGCCGTTTTCACCGTATATGAGATTTATTCTTTCAAAATCAGTTGTCCTATGTCCACTAGGAATGGTGCTATGATTATAGTTCAGAAATTTTCCCGTCCCGTGTATTTTTATAAATTTCTTTATCATATTCTATGAATTGTCGGCAAGAGATTTTGCGAAGGACAGCAGCCTTTCAATGTTCTGGTTTACTTGCACTTCACTGTCTGCTACCACAAATATAAATTAAAAGCTCCTAAAGGTTAGGCAAATGTTTAGAAATAAATTTATACCGATTTAATAAACATTTGCAACTAGCACGAAACCTAGCATATTCGCAAGGGTGGTGTTAGCTGCTGCCCTTCTATTCTTTTGGAGTCGGTTTGTTTGATTTTTTATTCAATGTAAAATTAAGGTTGATCGCAAATTCTCTAGGTTTGTTGTTTGAGTAATTCATAAAAGTCCAACCCTTTGACTTTTTGTAATGTTGAAATGTCTCCCAATATTTTTCAAAATCAAGTTTATTTGTAAAATCTTTATTGTCTTTGCTTGAGAGAGGAATTATAAAAACAAATAGTTTACAAGTAAAATATAATTCACCAACAGCAAACGGAAGGCCTGTGTCTTCATCCTTTCTGATATAAGTTACTATTCTAGGTTGTATTGCAAAAGAGTGATAAGAAATCATTTCGCCAATTTTGGGAAGATTTCCAATTTGAATATTACCATTAATCCATTCTATTGTTTTTTTAAAATATGGCAAATGTTCTGCATCAATGACACTTAGAAAATATTTGCACAAAGTATCCCCCCGGGCAACTACACCCTAGCCATAAAGCAACTAATCTAATTGAATTTATTCTCTGGTAATTGAAGGTTTTGCGGAAAGAGCTCATGTAATTTATTGACTTTATGATCAGCGATTTTGTTAAGCACCTCTGACAGCCATTCCATTGG
>JACCXN010000090.1 GCA_013696965.1 Bacteroidota bacterium
TTCAATGCAAAAATAAAAGCTTTTAGGTCTGCTTTTAGAGGAGTTAGAAATGTAAGTTTTTTCTTGTTCAGATTAGCAAATATTTATGCTTAGAAATTTGCAGCCCCCAACTTTTCCGCTTGATCCCAGACTTCACGCATGTTTTGGGAATAATTTAACAGTCTTTCTGCAAAATTCCGGAGGCAAAAGAAGATGCAAGGTGCTTATTCATGAATTGCATCTGTTCTACGAGTAGTAATATTACCCTACTCAATTATCATATTGCAAACATTTACCGTGATGGTTCCATCTTTTTTTATAAAACCATAGAACATCCCTTCTGTATTGTAATCAACAGCAATGTTGCCATTTGCATCCATCGCAATAAGTCCGCCAACACCACCCGATTTTGTAAGTTTCCCTGCTATCATTTCTTGTGCTGCTTTCTTTACTGATATCGATTTATACTCCATCATCGCGCAAATATCATGAGCAACTGCATGACGTATAAAGTACTCTCCATGTCCTGTGCACGATACTGCACATACGTTATTTGCATAAGTACCGGCACCTATTATAGGGGAATCACCAACTCTTCCGAATTTTTTATTCAGCATACCACCTGTTGATGTTCCAGCAGCAAGGCTACCATAATTATCAATGGATACAGCGCCAACAGTGCCGAATTTTGTATCAGGAACTTTAGGAAATATATCGTTATTCTTATCGCTTTCAGCTTTTAATTTTTGTATTTGAATCCATCGATCCTCAAATTTAAAATAAGACTGGTCGACAATTTCAAGTGAATTCAGTCTGGCGAATTCATCAGCTCCGCGCCCAACAAGCATTACATGAGGTGAATTTTCCATTACTTTGCGTGCGGCTGAAATTGGATTTTTTACTGTTCGTGTTCCCGCTACCGAACCGGCATTAAGTGTTTTTCCATCCATTATTGCTGCATCCAGCTCAACCATTTCATTATTGGCATAAACAGCGCCTTTACCGGCATTAAATAAGGGAAAATCTTCCAATATCCGGATGCTTGCTTCAACGGCTTCAATACTTTTACCTCCAGAATTTATAATTTTAAAGCCTTTGTTTAAAGCATGCGTTAATACTTCTTTATATTGTTGTTCCTTCTCAGGAGATATTAATTCTTTATAGATTCTTCCTGTGCCTCCATGAATTAAGATCACAGTTTCCGTTTCATTGATGGTATTGTTTTTTAATTCATGCATCTTTTTATCTTTATTAGATTCAATTAACAAATGCAACTTTTAGATTGCGAGGTAAAATAAATATAAAACAGGAGGAAAATTATAAAATTCCCCTCTCTGTTTCTTTGGAAAGTAGTTTTTTTACCCCGATAATTCGCATCTTTCACAAGAGCAAAGGTATTAACATGAATTTTAAAACCCTAATACAATCGAGCTATTGTTACAAGCAAGAGAATCAAAATCTTCTATTGCAAAAATAATCAGCGCCATTGTAACAGTTAATGACAGAGCTTCGGGAATGTTATGGATGAGAAAAGTTGCAACCAGAGATGCAGCAATGGTGCGTTTGAAAATGTGTGAAATACTGGAAGAAATAAAAACATTTATAAAAACAATAACTCACAGTTTTCGATCCAACCAATGACGCATTCTAAAACCTTCCAATAGGAAATGTTGAAACCATATTAAAGCTTGAAAACAAAGCAACACTATCTGATGGGATTGTTGGCAATATCCACTTATAAAAACAGTTGAAAAAAAATAGAATTCCAAGTGAATGTGCTATTATTTTGTCCAGTTAAAAATGCTCTATTATTTGGAAAATTTAAATTCATATTGGAATAAATTGCATAAGCCAAATTATTATTAACCAGTAAAAGGAAATTAAATGCTTGGGCATGAATTTTTAAGGGTGAATAACAATAATTAAAATTTCACATTATGGAAACCATGTTAAAAACTGCAACAGCAAGGCATAAAGAAGGAAAATTAGCAAAAACCATTGAGGAACAAACGTCAAAACTACCTTCTGATGTTTTTTTATGGGCTGCTATTGGTTCAATTGCACTGTCCCTTACTATGCAAGTAGTAGGTAATAAGAATATTAGCCTGTTCGTTGGCCAGTGGGCACCTTCTTTTTTATTGTTAGGTGTTTACAATAAGCTTGTAAAATTAGAAGGTCACGATAAATATTCGAAATAAATTTTTGCTATTTAATTTCAGCAAAAAAAACGCACAGGAAAATATCCTGTGCGTTTTTTTGATTAAAGAGGAGAATAATTTGGACTTTCTAAATTTTCATTTTCTGTACAAGGGTAATATTTAATTTTTTCAATTTCGTATATTTGATAGGTAAGGATTGAATGAATGAATGAATGAATGAATGAATGAATGAATGAATGAATGAATGAATGAATGAATGAATGAATGAATGAATGAATGAATAAATAAATAAATAAAAAACAAATAAAAAATGGATAAAATCAGACAAAAGACTATATGGACTATAGGTCATTCTACACGGAGTATGGAGGAGTTTCTTTCATTGTTAAAATCAATTAATATTGAATTGGTTGCAGATATAAGAAGTTATCCAGGTTCATCAAGGTATCCTCATTTTAATAAAAAATCACTTGAAATTAGCTTACCTGAAAACACTATTGGTTATATTCATTTTAAGAATCTTGGTGGACGCAGGAAACCAGCTCCAGATTCAATTAACACTGCTTGGCGTAATGCTGCTTTCAGAGGATATGCTGATTATATGCAAACAAATTCTTTTGAAGAAGAAATTAAAGAACTCGAAAAAATTGCATTAAAAACAAATACTGCATATATGTGTTCAGAAGCTGTTTGGTGGCGCTGCCATAGAGCATTAGTTTCTGACTATTTAAAAGTTAAGGGCTGGAAAGTAATGCATATTATGGCTCTTGATAAAGAAGATGAACATCCATTTACATCAGCGGCAAGAATTTCAAATGGAAAATTGAGTTATGAAATAGCCATGCACTAATCTTGCTCCACGAAGTGACTGTGCTCTTTTGTGGCATTCTCAAATTTTAACTAATCTAAGAACTAAACCCCTTTATCCTTTTGATTGGTCATTATGCTCAGGGTTATTATTTAAAATGAAACTATAAAGGAAATCTTAAACAAACTGTGAAAAATTATAAAGAATTTCTTCCGGAATATTTTCCTTTGCCACATCCATCCCCCCGAAACCAGAATTGGGTTAAAATAAATCCTTGGTTTACAACTGAAGTGATTCCAGAATTACGAAAAAAAACAATGAAAATTATTTAACATTCCCATCAATGCAATCTAAAAAAAATGTATATCTAAAGAGTATTACCCTTTGGATCAAAGCTGATCCATTGAAAAGTCTGTTGTTTTGCTTACCTTTCCTTCCTAAAAGAAAGGTAGTCTGGGGCAAATTGTTTGTTGTTTCTATACCAAAATAGTTAGGGGAAAGTTTTATAGTATTGCAAAAAAACTAAATACACAGCGAACAGTAACAAGTAACAAAGTAAGCAAATGGACGATAAAAAGCCAGAACATGCTCGCAGGGAGCGATACAAAGGAACACACCCGAAAAATTTCAAAGAAAAATACAAAGAACTCCAACCAGAGTCCTACTCAGAGGATGTTGCCAAGGTTATACAGAAAGGAAGAACTCCAGCAGGTATGCACCGTTCAATTTGTGTAGACGAAATAATGGAATTTTTAGCTATAGTTCCAGGACAAATTGGCCTTGATGCTACATTAGGTTATGGTGGCCACAGTTTAGAGATGCTAAAACGTTTGGCACCTGGGGGCTGTTTGTTTGCTATTGATGTGGATTCTTTGGAATTGCCCCGAACAAAGGATCGTTTGGCAAATTTGGGTTTTGGAGATGACGTACTTGTAATTCGGAAAATGAATTTTTCCGGAATTGATCAAATTGTATACGAATCCGGAGCGCTGAATTTTGTTTTGGCTGATCTTGGTGTTTCCTCTATGCAATTGGATAATCCTGAACGTGGATTTTCCTTTAAAATGGAAGGCCCCCTGGATTTAAGACTTAATCCGAAAAACGGCAAACCTGCATCAGCGCTTTTAAAAACTCTTTCACAAAATAAATTGGAAGCACTATTGATCGAAAATTCAGATGAACCATACGCTGAACCCATTTCTAAAGCTATTTTTTCAAGAATAGAAAAAGGAATTTCTATAGAAACAACAACTCAGTTACAGCAAATTATTGAAGAAGCCTTGGAATTTCTTCCAAGGGATGAAATGCGCAAGGATATAATCAAGAAATCATGCCAACGCTGTTTTCAAGCCTTACGAATAGAGGTGAATAATGAATTCGGGGTATTGGAAAAATTCCTGGAAAAGCTTCCTTTTGCACTTGCTCCTTTAGGCCGTGTTGCAATTCTTTCGTTTCATTCAGGGGAAGACAGGCGAGTTAAAAAATCATTCCAACACTTTTTTCGTCAGGGTGTTTACAGTGAAATTGCTCCAGACCCAATAAGGCCATCAGCAGAAGAATGCCATACTAATTCGCGGGCACGTTCAGCAAAGTTACGATGGGCAATAAAAGCATAATTTGCAAGTGGAGCTCTCTCTCTTTGGCTCTTCTTTTTTGTAATGCCACAAATTTCATTTTTTCAATTAGAAAATCTATTTGATTTTTGCTGACCAAATGAAAAAACCAAAAGAATCAAAGGTCAAATAATAAAATTTAACCTTTGATTCAAAATTGCAGTATTGCATGAATTGTGGTTAACCAAAAAAAACAACATTTTACATACTAATAAAACAATTGGGAGTATATTGATATTAGGTTAGGAATAGTTCTTATTTTTTTTGTTCTCTGGTTTCATGCTCTTTTATTAGTTTTTTAGGCTGCTGGTGCATTGCTTTTTCATTAATACCTTCCTTGGCAATAAAAGTAAGTTGTTGATCCATTTTTTTCTCTTCTTCTAAGGCTACATGCAGAATTTCTGCAATATCTATCTGTCCCATTTCCTTTGCATATGTGCAGGCAGTTCCAAAAGTTGCTATTTCGTAATGATTAATTGCCTGAAGCGATTTAATTACTGCGGCATCCAAAATTTCTGGCCCCTCGCATCTTTCAAGAAGCCTGTTTTCTTCCTCAAGCAATGCGTCCATTGCTATGCATTTGCCTTCTACAGGCATTTCATTTACCTTCCGGAATACTTCATTAAGATGATCTACTTGTTGGTTTGATTCGTGTAAATGTTTATTAATTTGTTTTTTCAAATCTTTTGAAGAGACTAAATTTTCAAGATTAGCCAGATTTTCTAATTGCTTTTGTTTGGTATAATAAAGATCGTTCAATTGCAAAATGAATAACTCCTTCAGATTGTTTATTTTTTTCATTTTTTTTATTTTTGATTTTCAAAGTAATTGTTGAAAATTGTACCAATAATAAGGCACAGGAAGCAAAAGCTTACTTTATATTCCTATTTCACATTCCCTTATGCTTTTGATGCTATCTACTCCCCTATTGTTTGATTTTCTAGCAGTCTTGTTCCTATTAAAAAAATATTCTTATTACTCTTGGAATTATTTCTACAAACTGAGAAATATGTTGCCCTCTTTTTAAGTAATTAAGGCGAGAGAAACCAGTTTGATTTTTGGATGTTTTGACCTTTTTAAAAGGTTAATAAATGAAAAAAAAAACATTCGAAAAATATTGTCAGCATTGGTGAGTTTAGGTTTTGTTATTTTCTTTCTTCTTTTTTATGTAAAAATTTTCCTGCTGAAAAAGGTGTGAGTTAAACGGTACTTAATTAGTAACTTTGTAAAAAAATCCAAAAAAGGCAATGAAACGCATTAATGAATATAAGAAACTGTTTAATATTGATTCAGAAATAGATCTGAAACAATTAAAAACAACCTATAGAAATTTGATTAAAGAAGTGCATCCTGATAAATTTCAGGATGAAAATGAGAAGGCTGAGGCGGAAATAAAAAGCATAAAGATAATTGATGGCTATCATTTTTTAATTAGCATCGCACCCGAAACAAAGGAGGCTAACATGGAAAAGTACCTCTCTACCACTAATGATTCGGGTATATCAGGATTAAAACACAAAGGGCAGTTGCTTGAAATTTCATTTAGGGACGGGAGTACTTATGAGTATTTTGGTGTTTCTTCCAATGTATTTTCAAAACTATTAAATGCTGACAATCAATATCGGTTTTGCAAGAGAAACATTTTCAATGCCTTTCTCTATCGCAAATCAAAGAAGGATGTTGAGGAAGAAAAATCTATAATAACCCAGTAAATCTATTTTCTTTTTATGAAAGCAGAAGCCTGTTAGCAATTTTATTTGGGGTTTGCCAAGGTAAATGGGCTAATGGCTTTGATTTGCTTTTTTTCTCACTTATTTAAAGGATTGAAAAGCCCATATCTCTGAACTGATTGATCTTCTTGTATTTTTAACCAACCCAATGTACCTCCACAAAGCCATTTTGCATTGAAACCAAGTTCCAATAAAAGTTTTGATGCTTCAGATGAGCGCCCACCACCATTTCCACAAACTGTAACGAATTCATATTGTTTATCAAGGCTGTTTATGTGGGCTTTTAACTCTGTTAATGCAATGTTTATAGCATTAGGAATATTTTGTTGTTTAAATTCTTCTTTAGACCTTACATCTATAATTTGAATTTTTTTATGGTTCAAAATTGCATGTTTTAATTCTTCTGCTTCAATGCATTCTTTAGGGAAATTGATTGTTTCCGGCATTCTAAATTTTATTACTAAAGAAGAACCAATTGTTAAAGTACCAATTAAAATAATAGCATGATCAACGCCAAACAAATCGGCAGTAAGCCCCGAAATAATTGCTCCGAAAACATAACCTAAATCCCTCCAGAGTCTAAATGTACCAATGCTTTCTGCTCGTTGCTCCGGACTTATTGCCTGTGCAATGGTTGATAAAAATGTAGGATAAACAAGAGCTGTTCCCAGGCCAAGTACAACTGAAATGCTTGCAAGCTGAATAAAGCTTGTGCTTATTGGAATAAATAAAATTGCTAATCCCTGTAACAACATTCCCCAAAAAAGCATTGCTTTTTTGGAATAAACATCAGACATTTTTCCTGTAAACAATTGGCCAATGCCCCAAACGGCAGGATAAATTGCTGCAATAATTCCTATATTTTCAGAATTATAATGAAGAGATAAAAGAACTATTGGAAGCAAGCCCCAAATCATACCATCATTTAAGTTGTTTATCAAGCCAGCCTGAGTAACGGAACTCAATGTTTTGTTTTTGAAAGTTGTTTCAATAAAAACATTCTTGAGTTTTAGGGTACTGTTTGTTGCATGCTCTTTATTTACAAATTCCTTTGTGTCTTTGACAAAAAATAAAGTTAGGAGAAAACCAATTAGTGAAATGAAAACACCAATATAAAAAGGATAAGGTGTAATGCCATATTTATTGGCAATATATCCTGATAAAAAGGCAACAACTCCCACTGCAAAATATCCTGCAAATTCGTTTAAGCCCATGGCAAGTCCACGTTCTTTTTCACCCACTAAATCAATTTTCATTACAACGGTACTGCTCCAGGTCAATCCCTGACTGATCCCCAAAAGTATGTTTGCACAAATTACCCAGTTCCAATGTGTAGCCTGGATTAGGATAAAAGGAATTGGAATTGCTAAGAGCCATCCCAATAACAATAAATTTTTCCTGCCAAATGTATTTGCTAATCTTCCTGTAAAATAATTTGTAAGTGCTTTTGTAAAACCGAATGCAGTAATGAAAGAAAGAATTGCTGTGGTTGAAGACATGCCAAATTCTTTGCTGGCAAATTCCGGGAAAATAGTTCTTTCCATTCCAATCATTCCACCAACAAATGCGTTTACAATTACTAACAGGGTAAACTGCTGCCAATTTTCTTTGAGTCCAAGTTTTATATTTTCCATTTCAAAACTATTATTGTTTTTAATGTTTGTAGAATTAGGTTTTTCAAACTTCCCAATGAATCCTATTTTTCTTTCAAGTTTTTAAAGTTTCTCCAAAACCTTTTGGTTTTTTTTAAGATTCTCTATTAGTACCTCACGCATAAGGTTGCAGGCTTTTGCTACTTTTTTTGATGAAAGTGAATAATAGTTGCATTGTCCATCCTTCCTTACCTTAAGGATTCCTTTTTTTGTCATTAATGAAAGGTGCTGTGAAAGGTTGGATTTGAGCCCTCCGGTAATTTCTAAAATGTCGGAAAAACAAAACTCCTTGTCCTGAAGTATATCTATAACTTCTATTCGTAATGGGTTTCCTAGTGCTTTGCAAACATCAGCATGCAATTCGAAAATTTTCTTATCAATCATTTTAGTTTAATTGTTTAATAGTTCACAAAACTATAAACAATTAAACTGAATTCCAAATGATTGTTTTATTTTAAAAAGAAGTGTTTGTAAATTTTAAGATGGATTTCCCGAATTTGATTTACTTTGTTTGTTTTTAACTTACCTAACATGACCCTTCTAAAGCAAAATAAAGCTAAAACAGGCTATAGAAGCTAGAAAGTATTGAAAACCGAAGATTAAAATACCTTATAAATAAAAAATGCGTGCATTAGTTTATTCAAAATATGGACCACCAGAGCTTGCAGAACTAATGGAGGTTAACAAACCAATACCAAAAGATAATGAGGTACTAATAAAAGTTCGGGCAACTACTGTAAACCATACTGATTGTGCATTCAGGAGTGCCGAATATTTTATAAACAGGTTTTTTAGTGGTTTATTAAAGCCTACAAACAAAATACTCGGAAATGAATTTGCAGGAGAAATTGAAGCAAAAGATAAATACGTAACATTATTTAATATAGGTGCTGGCGGAAAGCTTATGAGAAAGGTGCTAACAACTACAATATTGCTTATAATTCAAAGTCTTTTTGCCTTTGGACAGATTGACACTACCCTTTCTAAAACAATTGACTCGTTGGCTTTTGAAGACCAAAAATGGCGGGGACTAATTCGACATATAAACAATAATGAAATAGACACAATTAGTAAAGAAATTGTCAGCCTCAATCTTCGCTTGACTGACAGTTTGAATTTAATTGAAATAAAAAGACTATTTGAAGAGTATGGCTTTTTAGGATATGACAAAGTCGGCAAGAATAGCTCTAAGAACTTTTGGCTTCTTGTTCAGCACGCTGACAAAAATCCTGAATTTCAATTAGAAGTATTAAGATCAATGAAACTTGCTGCTGACAACGGAAACGCTTCTTTGATTGACTTTGCCTATTTAATAGACAGAGTAAAAGTTAATACGGGACAACTGCAAATTTTTGGAACACAAATGCAATTAAATGACAGTAAAACTTCTTATGAACCAAAACCACTTCTCGACCCAGAAAATGTTAACTTGAAAAGGAAGGAAGTTGGATTAAATACAATAGAAGAATATATTAAAATAATGAATGACCGCTATTATGGAACAATTACAAAATAAAAGCCTTCCGCCAA